>NZ_PUWT01000079.1:0-39847 GCF_002968995.1 Photorhabdus hindustanensis | reverse complement strand
CGTATTGAGAACAATCTCCATTGGGTATTGGATGCGACGTTTCATGAGGATGATTGTCAGATTTATCGAGAAAATGCGGCGGAAAATATCGCGATATTGAGGCGAATTGCCTTGAATATGCTGAAAACAGAAGGCAGCAAATTAAGTATAAGAAAGAAACGAATGCGAGCCTGGATGAAAACGCAATTTCTGGAACAAGTCGTACAAGCAGGATTTTCTAATCTGAATAATATTTAAGCATTCATGCGGTTGCCCTGGGTGGG
Organism: Photorhabdus hindustanensis; assembly: GCF_002968995.1. Taxonomy (NCBI): domain Bacteria; kingdom Pseudomonadati; phylum Pseudomonadota; class Gammaproteobacteria; order Enterobacterales; family Morganellaceae; genus Photorhabdus; species Photorhabdus hindustanensis. Next base: position 39,584 of record NZ_PUWT01000079.1, on the reverse strand, counting down.
CTAATGTTTTTTATATTGTCTGGTTTTATTCCTTTTTTGAGTAAAAAATTACCTTGTAATTTTGAATGTTGGAAAACAAAATATTTTTTATCAATTAATGTCTCAATCCCTTTCATTTGTTGAATATTAAGATGTTGAGCCTTATTTTTATTTTCAAAAGCATCATATGTCTTTTCAAGAGAATAGTGTTGATGAAAGTCTTCTACGAAAGGGCCATGATGCGTTATACAACAAGGTATATGGGGAGGGTGATAGGATAATAATGTATCTGTTTGATAATAAACTATTGCAGGAACTGTCTGATCATTTTCTATTGATAATATTGAGATACATTTTTCCAGCATATTTCTTATGTCTGAAATTTTCATAGAGAAATTAAAAAAGATATTTATACATTTTATATCTTTAATTATACCCTCGGTTATTTTAGGTGAAATTAATGATTCATCTCTTTTGTAGAGTATAAAACCAGAAAGTAAGTTTCTTTTTGTAAAATAATCAGCAACTTTTAGTGCGAAGGATGTCGCTCCAACTTTAAAACCAGAATGATAATCATTTGATATGTAGTTGCCATTAATGACTATTACTGCTGGAGCTGCTGCTACTTTCTTGCTTGATATTATATTTGGCATTCTTATTTCCCTTAGGGTGTTTTATTAAATAAATGAAATTATTGAGCATTGTTTTCATGTGTTAATTTTTTAGTTTAATATTCAGAATGATTAGGATTGATTAAGTGTATCATACTATACTTGGATAGTTTTATTACACATAAGATACCTGATAATATTATTACCTTAATAATAAATTGCAAAGTATTTTATTGTTTATTTACGATGGTTTAAACATTAAAATGCGTGTATGTAACGTAACCCTTTATTATTCTTTAGTTTATTTTATTGACCTGATTATAAATTTATTTTCAAACAAATACCTGTTAGAGAATAGTGATGTAATTGAGATAAAATCATGATGGTGAAATACCTGAATTATCAGAATTTATTATGAGATTAATTTATTGTTATTTTGGGTTTTTTGTATATAAAAATTTAATTTAGAATATCATTAATGGTGTTTCAATCATAAATTTGATATGTATAATTATTTTTTATATTTACAGAGTGAAAGCATCTATTAATAGGTAATTTAGAAATTTAAATTATAGCTTTATGTTCATCTTATCAAGTAGTTATTTATGACAAACATAGTGTCAATTATTTATTCCTTAAAATTGGATGGTTATTATTCGATAATGTTTTTTATGGTTGAATGAAATATTGATTGAAAATAGTTTCATGAGTTATTTCATATTGCAAATTACTCAATGCTCCTTCATTTTTACGGATAATTATAAATAACGCACGCTGTATTGTTGACTATGCCACTGTTGAGTGCTTTTTCGATCTTAATAAAGGTTTGTTCGTAACTATTTGTTATATATGAGATTGTGGAAGCATGGATAAATGGGTTTGGATTGCTAAGTATCATGCTTATTTTTCAGTAAAAAATTATAAAAGCAGTTCCTTTTTCGGCAGAAAGTTGTTTTTTCGCTCCAACTTTGTACTGAATCGCCATTTTACATGAACAAACGGTTGTTTCTCAGCACTGCTTGTTGGATTATAGGCGGTTATGTGACGCGTTTTTGCATTATTGAGGTATAAGAAATGAGTGAGGCAGACGCCCGCCCGACAAACTTTATTCGTCAGATAATTGACGAAGATTTGGCAACTGGTAAACATACATCGGTACATACTCGCTTTCCGCCTGAACCCAATGGCTATCTGCATATTGGTCATGCGAAATCTATCTGCCTGAACTTTGGTGTTGCAAAAGATTATCAGGGCCAGTGTAACCTGCGTTTTGATGATACCAACCCAGTAAAGGAAGATGTTGAATACGTCGATTCTATTAAAAATGACGTTCAGTGGTTAGGTTTTGAGTGGAGCGGCGATATTCGCTACTCTTCTAATTATTTCGATACGCTGTATCAATATGCTATTGAATTGATCGACAAAGGTCTGGCTTACGTTGATCAATTGAGTCCAGAAGAGATACGTGAATATCGTGGCACGTTGAAAGAGCCGGGTAAGAACAGCCCATATCGTGACCGCACTGTTGAAGAAAATTTGGTGTTGTTTGAAAAAATGCGTGCCGGTGAATTTGACGAAGGTAAAGCTTGTCTGCGCGCCAAAATTGATATGGCATCACCTTTCATTGTGATGCGTGATCCAGTTTTGTACCGTATTAAATTTGCAGAACATCATCAGTGCGGTGACAAGTGGTGCATCTACCCAATGTACGATTTTACTCACTGTATTTCTGATGCCCTTGAAGGCATTACACATTCGCTGTGTACGCTGGAGTTCCAGGATAACCGCCGCCTGTACGACTGGGTGCTGGAAAACATCACTATTGATTGTCACCCGCGTCAATATGAATTCTCGCGCTTGAATCTTGAATACACGGTTATGTCTAAGCGTAAGCTGAATCTGTTGGTAACAGATAAGATTGTTGAAGGTTGGGATGATCCCCGTATGCCAACGATCTCGGGCTTGCGTCGTCGTGGTTATACTGCCGCGTCTATTCGTGAATTCTGTCGTCGTATTGGTGTCACCAAGCAGGACAACAATGTGGAAATGGCAGCATTGGAATCTTGCATCCGTGATGATTTGAACGAAAATGCCCCCCGCGCAATGGCTGTTCTCGATCCGGTCAGATTAGTGATCGAAAACATGCCGGAAGGGGAGCAGATTTTGAGTATGCCTAATCATCCGAACAAACCGGAGATGGGCAGCCGTGAAGTGCCATTTAGCCGTGAGATCTACATTGACCGGGCAGATTTCCGTGAAGAAGCGAACCGTCAATATAAGCGTCTGGTATTGGGTAAAGAAGTCCGTCTGCGTAACGCTTATATCATCAAAGCGGAGCGTGTTGAGAAAGATGCTGACGATAATATCACGACGATCTATTGCAGCTACGATGATCAAACGTTGAATAAAGATCCAGCGGATGGTCGGAAAGTGAAAGGTGTTATTCATTGGGTTAGCGCGGCTCATACAGTTCCTGCGGAATTCCGTCTGTATGATCGTCTGTTCAGCGTACCAAACCCAGGGGCAGAAGATGATTTTCTGGCGACAATTAACCCGGAGTCGCTAGTGATCCGTCAGGGCTTTGTGGAGCCAAGTTTAGCTGATGCTAAACCAGAACAAACTTATCAGTTTGAGCGTGAAGGTTATTTCTGTGCTGATAGTTGTCATTCCAGCGCCGAAAATTTGGTATTTAACCGTACCGTTGGTCTGCGTGATACCTGGGCAAAAATTTCTCAGGATTAATTAAGACAATGAACTGTACCTCACAAGTTGGACACTTAATCCAGCATGAGGTGCAGTTTTTTGGTGGCTAAATTTGTCATTACTAGAAAAAGCTAAGTTAGGTAAATGAGTTATCAGGATTGCAGGATAAAATCAAAAGTATCAATTCATACGTCAATACCTCTATAAGTTGTTGGTAACTATTTTATTTCTCTTTTGGGAATAAATTATCTGCCATGAAATCGACAAAAGCTCTGACTTTAGGTAATACCCAACGGTTAGATGGCCAGAGAACACGGAAGGTGCTTGAAGTACCCGCCCACTTATCCAGGATGGTTAACAATTCACCGCTAACCAAGGCTTGTTTAACGGTAAAATCAGGCAAACAGGCGATGCCGTGACCTTGGATCGCCATGTGCAGCAATGTTTCGACATGATTGCTGGTGATCTTTGCTTGGAGATGAATGTCTACTTCGGATGTTCCTGAGCGCAAAGGCCATTTCTCCAACAGGCCGGTAGTGGGAAAACGGTGCATCAAACAGGCGTGGTGTAATAACTCTCCGGGATGTGATGGTTTACCGTGTTGTGCAAAATAGCTTGGAGCGCCAACATAGACAAGACGGCTAGACCCTATACGTTTATTCATTAGTCGTGAATCGTTGAGTTCTCCAGTGCGAACCACAGCATCGAACCCTTCATCGATAACATCAACTAATCGATCACTAAAATCCAGTTCTAGTTCTATCTGTGGGTAACAAGTGGCAAAAGCGGATAATACGGGCAACATCAGGTTACTGAGCGATGGCAAACTCACTCGCAGGCGGCCTTGAGGGGCAGAGATAGAGCTTAATAGTTCATGTTCCGCAGTGGAAATCTCGTCCAGGATACGTTTGCAGCGCTCAAGGAACAGTGTGCCTTCAGCCGTCAAACTGACACTACGTGTGCTACGTTGGAGCAGGCGGACACCTAATTTCTCTTCTAAGCGGGATATGCTTTTGCTAACGGACGAAGGAGAGAGTCCGAGTTGCCGGGCTGCTGTCGCGAAGCTACGAGCTTCGGCTACATGGATGAAGATTATAAATCCACTCAAATTATTCATTTGGCCTCCTGGGATTTTTTTAGGTCACTATTGGTGACAAGAAAGTCACTTCAGAAGTGATTTTAGGTCTATTTATCCACTATTAGCGAATCTGTAGTATGAAATAAAATTCATTTTGCTCTCGCTGCCATATAGCGATGCACAGTACATATTTAAGGGCGAAAATCGAAATGGTCGTGAAAACTAAAATAGATACGGGATCGAGTGTAAATAAAATTTCACTCGTCTTGTCTTATGACCGTGGTCATTCCTTTGAATACCGTGCGTAATGGGAGCACAGTAGAGCTGAGTTTGGCCATTAACATCTATATTCTTACCTACGGTATTGCGACAATCTGTGCTAACAGACTGATAGGATTGCATAAACATAGAACGACTATTTTTGGCTTGAGAAGAGCCTATATATCATCTATTTCATCGGTTGAATGTTACTAAAAGGGTTTATTATGGAACTCGCTATCAACACTCAAAACAAACTTAGAAAAGAAACCGGTTATTTTTTATCTCCACTATGGGAAGACGTTTTCTCTAAAGAGTTATTGGAGGAGCTTAATTCAAATATATTTCTGGTCGCTTGCCGCTCTGGACAGGTGGACCAGAGTTTATTAAGAAAGTTTATGATCCAGCACCATCATTATTCACAATATTTCACCCGCTATCTCTGTTCATTGATGGGAGGTTTAGCAGACCAAAAAGATTTTGTGTTGCTTTCTCACAATTTGTTGGAAGAGCTAACAGGAACCGATGCTGCAAAGATATCTCACGCAGAGTTATATAAAAAGGCGATGGCTGCTATTAACGCGGTTCCTAAAAGTGATCCGATTCTTAACAGCACTCAGCAACTGATTGATGCTATGTTTCGCCATTGCCGCAGTGATGATTCTCTAAGAGGGCTTGCGGCACTGTGTTTAGGAGCTGAGGCGATCGTGCCTTTGGTTTATGGCCCAATTTTGGATGCCTTGCAATTCATAAAGGCACCTGATGATGCATTGCATTTCTTTAGAATTCATGTTGAAGAAGATGAAGATCATGCCATTGCGATGAGGAAAATTATTGATCGGATGGTTGAAGAGAAACCTTACCGGAGGGTGGATGTTATTGCCGTGGGTGAAGAAATGGTGCGTTTTCGCATTGCGATGCTTAATGAACTATATCAAAGCAATATTGGGGTAAATACAGATGTAACGCTTTTATCCGAATGTGATTGAGATACTTTGCGTCATAATGACATGTGTAGCAAAAGTACTTGATATGGTTTCTAGTGGTGAAATATCAGCATAAAGTGTTGATAGCTATATTTCTGGCGAAAGAAACAATAAAAACATTTGTAATCATATATAATGTAATAATTATTGGGTTGAATTCATATGATGTCAAAAATAAAAATCGAAATTAGTCATTATCGATTTTATTGAATGAAAATTAACTTTAAATGTAAATATTGTTTGGCGACAAATTATGTAACTAATATTGGAAAAGTCTGAGAAGAAATACTATATTAGAGAATGTGTGGTTGTTGTGAATAGCTTTGATCAAAATTCCTACGAGGACGATAAGTAAAGTTCTGAAACATAAGTTAAGGAGTATTTCTGCTAAAATTCTTGATAAATATTAAAGAAATAAAAAAGTTTCATATAGGATTCTAAAAACCGCTAATTACATATCAAGTAATTAGAATTGATTATAAATAAAATAACATATTGTGAATTGAGTTTTTCATGAAAATGCTGTTGTCAAAGTTGTAAAAAAGTTGATTCTTGTTGAATCTCCCGATGTCTCTGAGTTTGAACGTATGGAGCGGTTCTTTAACATTCACAAAGATGTGTTCCCACCAACTCATTTTCAGTCCACCGGTATTCTTACTAAGAATTTGAGATACCTCTTTTTGAGAATTAGGCTACAGAGTAAGAGTTATTGTTTCCATAATAACATTAGAGGAATATTGTCCATTTGTTGTTTCTGATATTGAAGAAACGATGAACTATACCTTGTTTAGTATAATGCGACATAATTCGTTTCTGTGGGAAATGGCAATATATATGAAATATTAGAAAATAGTGAAAACTTTGATGCTATTTTTTTGAATTATAATCTTCCGTTTATTCTTGAAAGTGACTTTTTTCGAGAGGAAACTGATTATACGTTTAACAATCCAGAAGATATAACATATAAATGTTTTCTTAAGAAAGTAAGTATCTCAATTGATAGGGAAAGAGGCTTGTGGGGGTTAGCTGTTAGGGAAATAAAATAATGTTTAATGAATAATTCATAAGGCATGATTATAACTATTTTTTATATGAAGAGAGAAGAAAAGACGATAATTCACAAACATACAAAAATTTTTAACTGATATCTTTGGGACTGAAGTGTTTATTGCTATAAATCATTATTAAGGAGAATATATTTTGACTTCGGAAAATATTTCTGTATCACCTGTTGCCATTGTTGGTGGTGGACCCGTTGGCCTAATGTTAGCTTTATTCTTGGATTTATATGGTGTTCGTTCCGTTATCTTTAATTTGGAGGAAGAAACTCGATGGCAACCTAAAGGCACTACCCATAGTGCCCGTATTATGGAGCATTATCGTCGTGTAGGTATATCTCAGCCTATTCGGTCATTAGGATTGCCAAAAGAGTTCCCTTTGGATGCGTCATATTTTACCAAGTTTAATGGGTGGGAACTTGCACGGATCTCCTTACCGTCGGAAATGCAGAAAATGGCTATGCGCGACAATGCGGCTTCGACAGATCAGGTACCAGAGCCCATATTACGTGTAAATCAAATGTATGCTGAACGGTTTTTGTTACAACATGCAAGGAGTCGTCCGAATATTACAATAAGATATGGTTGGCGTGTTAAAGATTTTATCCAGTATCAAGACAAAGTAAAACTTTATGCGGAGCATGTTGATGGAAAATATGCTAATGAAGTCTGGCAGGCGGCATATATGGTTGGGTGCGATGGCGGGCAGAGCTTTGTTCGATCTAAGCTTGGTATCGCATACGAAGGAACAGTTGAAGCTAAGGCAGGTTTTCTAACAGGTGGAATGGTTTCCAGCTATATCCGTGTTCCTGGAATTCATCAAGGATTATTACGAGACAAAAAATCCTTGATGTACCATATTATCTCACCTGGGAAGCATATGTTATTTATCTGCTTAGACGGTGAAGATGATTTTTTATTTGTGACCCAAAGTAAAGATGGGAAAGTTATCGATGATTCGGAAGTCATTCGCATAGCGCAGGCAGGAATCGGTTCAGATGTTGAGATATTAGTCCTTGGCAATACGATATGGAAAGGTGGTGTTGCTCTCGTTGCTAATAAATATTCTGAGGGTAGGGTATATTTAGCAGGCGATTCTATTCACTTATTTTCGCCTACTGGTGGTTTTGGCATGCATACGGGGATCGACGATGCTAGCAATTTAGCCTGGAAAATTGTTGCGTCTATAAATGGTTGGGCGGGTAATGAGCTAATGGATTCTTATGAAAGCGAGCGTCGCCCAATTGCATTGAGAAATACTGCCGCTGCACGCTCTTATACCCGGCAGACAGCATCACTATATGTGCCTGAAAATCTGGAAGATGCAGATTCTGCGGGTGATTTGGCGCGTGAAAAGATTGGTATTGAGCTGAGTAATTTTCGCTGTCAATTTACTTCTATCGGTGTTGAACTTGGTGCCCGATATGATAGTTCTCCTCATATTATTAATAGCGATCCAGTACCGGATGATGATTGGCTTAATTATAAACCAAGTAGTGTACCCGGAGGGAGATTGCCGCACTTATGGCTTACACCTATTCCTGGCGCCAGGGTATCTCTGTTCGATATTTTAGGTACCGGATTTAGTTTGCTGCGGGTAGGATCTCATTTTCCAGATATATCTGAATTATTAGCTCAAGCATATCAACGTAAAATTCCGGTCAAGATTGTTGATCTTCCCGGTCATGATGCTTGGCAATTATATCAAACCAGGCTCCTATTAGTGCGCCCTGACCAATATATTGCTTGGAGAGGTGATAAGGTTCCTGACAATATAGGTTCAATATTGGATAAAATTGTCGGCAGGTAACGGCCCTTCTGGTAATGTCGATAGGACTAATATAATTGTCATAGCAAAGCATTGATGGTTATTTAGTGTGCATATAAAAAATTAGCGAACAATCGAAATATCATTGGGGTTTGGTGTTAGCGTATTAAGAGAGGTGCGCCTGTGGAAAGGGTGGTTGGGTGTATAGAACGATAATATAGTTCAACCACCACTGTTATTACGCAGAATGATATAATTAATGTTATTAAAAAAATTTATCAGTAATTTTGATGGAATCTCTTGCACTTTTGTCATAACTAATAGATATATAACATGGTATTACCAGGATAATTATGGATCATAGGCAGAAATGGTGCCTAAGATATTTGTAAGATGAAATATTTTGGGTGTTATTTCAGAATGCAAATTTTACAATAAACTACAATATTGGAGGTAATTATAGTGAAAGAAACGTTTTTCTCATCTGGAGACTTTGGCAAAGTTCCCGGAGAATTAATTGAAGATAAGCCTGCTAAATTGATTCATGAAGATGTATTGAATTCTGAATTGAGTCAAGATTTGAATTTCTCAAATGAAAGGCGCCATAAAGTGGCTATGGTTAATTTACCCAGTAAAGTTCTTAGTATGACTTTGGGAGGATTACAACCTGGACAATCAACCCGTAAACATAGACACAGTTATGAAACCATAATATATATTGTTGATGGTGAAGGGTATTCACTCATTGGTGAACAACATGTTTCATGGAAAGCCGGTGATGCGATATATGTGCCTGTGTGGGCATGGCATCAACATGTTAACAGTAGTGCTATTGATGAAGTATTCTATATTGCATGTGAAAATGCGCCAATGTTGCAAAACTTAGGTCTTGCTGTTCGTGAAGAGCTTTAAATTCAAGTAAATATAGGTTGTATAGATTGTACTTAAAAACAGATAATGATTTAACCGGGATAAAAGCTTATTAGCAATATCCCGGTATTTTATATGTATTAATTTTCTCTAATTTAATTCTGAGAAAAATAGGGATTTCACCTCAATTACTGAGTTTTTATTAAATTTAATCCGGATTGTTTAACTATTGTCTATAATATAAAAAATCACAACTGATAGTTTATTTTTTTAAATATTATCATTGATAAATAATTTTACATCTATTTTAGTTGGAAAATAGATGTATTAATCAATCTATTTTTTAGTACGTTTTTCATATTGTTAATCTTTCGGTTTTGTATTATTTTTTATTTTTATATCAATGATGTATATAACTTACCTCGTGTTTCTTTGTAATGTGTTCTCTGTCATGTTTTACAAAAAATTTCTTTTTTTTTCATTGATAATTCATGATGTGAAAAATAGTCTTTATAGATGTTGATTAAGTGATTTTAATTTTCTTTCTTAATGTAAGGTTTTTTATTTTATAAATCGATTTACATTTTTAGCAGTAATTTTATGGTTACATATGCGCAAGATTGGCATTTATTTTTCTAAAGTGAGAAAGAGATTAAATTCAACGTCATCAAGTCATTTATTGTCTTCTCATGGCTCGTTGTTGTTGCTCTTAGTGTTTCTGAGCAGCGGCTTACCTTACATAACTTTTGTGTTTGAAAGAGGTAATAATGAAGAAATTTAAATTGCATACATTAGCAGCACTGACTGCAACAGTTGGACTTATAGGCTCTGTATATGCTTCCCAAACAGCTCAACAAGTGGTTGATGCACTGAGTCAATTAAAAGTTAATTATAAGGTTGTTGATAATCAGGCGGGAGATCACGGTGTTAACTGTGCGGTACTGGGGGCGGATTGGGCTAAATGTAATCGAGTGGATATTACTTTAACCAATGGTAATCAGGCGATTGACTCTTCTGACTGGGCGATTTATTTCCACAGTATCCGTCAGGTTCTGAGTGTGGATAATGAACAGTTCAAAATCACACGTATCACGGGCGATTTACATAGGCTGGAGCCAACCGAAAAATTCATCGGTATTAAAGCTAATGAGCAGGTAAAACTGCCGTTTATTGGAGAATATTGGCAGATTTACAGTACTGATTTTCTGCCCCGCTGGTATGCAACGTCGGGTGATGCGAAACCTAAAGTACTTGTTAATACGGATACAGAAGATCTGAGCCAATTTTTATCTGCTTTTACCGGCGATCAGTGGAAACGTACGCAAACAGATAACAATATTCTGATGACGCCTGAAAATCGTTATATGAAAAACTTGCAGGTCAAAAAGGTTGGATCAGAAAAATTGCGTGGGCAAATTATCCCGACACCCAAAGAGGTTCAAATTTTTGCCGAGGATGTTGATTTATCTGGCGGGGTAAGATTGGAATTAGGTGGTTTAAATGACGAGGCAGTTATTCTTGTCAGAAAGCGTTTTACTGATCAAGGAATTAAATTAGAGAATAGTGGCTATCCCGTTGCGACCCAGATTGTCTCTTCCGATTTTACCGGAGATTGGCAGGTTAAAGGGGCTTACCGTCTGAATGTTACCCAGAATGGGGCGCAAATTGTTGCTTTTGACCAATCAGGGGTGTTTTACGGTCTTCAATCTCTGTTGTCATTAATTCCTGTTGATGGCGATAGGAAGATTGCTACTTTGGCGGCAAAAGATGCGCCCCGCTTTGAATATCGTGGAGTTCTCCTTGATGTGGGGCGTAATTTCCACAGTAAACAGGCTGTTCTGCGTTTGCTTGACCAAATGGCAAGTTATAAGCTGAATAAATTCCATATTCATCTATCCGATGATGAAGGTTGGCGTTTGGAAATTCCTGGATTACCTGAGTTGACGGAAGTCGGCAGCCAGCGGTGTCATGATTTAAGCGAAACTAAATGTTTGTTGCCACAACTGGGTTCAGGTCCTGATAACAACAATATGGGTAGCGGCTATTTCAGCCGTCAAGACTATATTGATATTCTGAAATATGCCAAAGCGCGTTATATCGACGTTATTCCTGAAATTGATATGCCAGCCCATGCTCGTGCCGCCGTTGTTTCTATGGAAGCTCGCTATAAGAAATTGATCGCTCAGGGGAATGTGAAAGGAGCGAATGAGTATCGTTTGCTGGACCCAACGGATACCACCAGAGCAACCTCTGTTCAGCTCTATGATCGTCGCAGTTATTTAAATCCGTGTATGGATTCTTCAAAACGGTTTGTTGAGAAAGTCATAGGTGAAATTGCCGCTATGCATAAAGCTGCTGGCTCACCATTGGAGACCTGGCATTTCGGCGGAGATGAAGCGAAGAATATCCGTTTAGGAGATGGATTCCAGGATAAAAATGGTCCTATCGTACCAGGTAAGGGCATCATTGATAAAAGTGCGGAAGATAAACCGTGGGCTAAATCCCAGGTTTGTCAGAAGTTGATAGAACAGGGTGTTGTGAAAGATATTGAGCATCTTGCCAGCGACTTCGCAATTGAAGTAAGCAAAATTGTGAACGCTAATGGTATCGAGAAGATGCAGGCGTGGCAGGATGGTTTAAAACATGCCGGCAGCGCTAAAGAGTTTGCCACTAAACGCGTTGGGGTGAATTTCTGGGACACTCTCTACGATGGCGGTTTTGATTCAGTCAATGATTGGGCAAATAAGGGCTATGAAGTGGTGATATCTAACCCAGATTATATTTATCTGGATATGCCATATGAAGTTCATCCACAAGAACGTGGCTATTATTGGGCGGCCCGTTTTAACGATGAAGCTAAGATCTTTAGTTTTGCGCCTAATAACATGCCACAAAATGCTGAAACTTCCGTTGATCGTGATGGTAATGCATTCCGTGCGAAAAGTGATAAACCGTGGCCGGGCGCTTATGGGCTTTCAGGTCAAGGATGGAGTGAAACGGTTCGTACTGATGAGCAGATGGAATATATGATTTATCCGCGCTTATTGCCGCTAGCAGAACGAGCATGGCACAGGGCCGGTTGGGAGCTGGATTATGTTCCGGGTCAGACATATAAGCGGGGAGAAACGTATAAAGTCGATATAGATGCGCTTAATCGTGACTGGACTCGATTCGCTAACCTGATAGGGCAACGTGAACTGAGTAAACTGGATAAAGCAGGCATTGCTTACCGTTTACCGGTTCCGGGGGCTAAGGTAAAACGTGGCATTTTGCGGGCTAATGTTGCTCTGCCTGGATTGGTCATTCAGTATTCGACTGATGGCGGTCGTAACTGGGAAGTTTATAACAACCATAAACGCCCAAGAGTGAGAGGTGATGTGTTAATCCGTTCTGTCAGCCCGGATGGTAAACGTTACAGCCGAATTGATAACGTAAAGGCATGATAATGTTGTAGCAAGAGGGGAACCCTGATGGGTTCCTCAATCTACAGATTCAGAGGAAAATGGGTAAATTGGATAAACTACAGTTATATCTATGACGTTAGTTATGTAAAAATTTTTCAATAGATGAAACTCAATTACCTCTTCATGTATTGAGCGAAAGTTGATTATAGACACTCATTGAATTACGGTTGCATTACAATGTAATTCAATGAGAGATCTTATATGGCTACAAACCAATTAGTACAAACCCGTATAGATGGAGAGATTAAGACAGAGGCGGCTGCCGTTCTGGCTGCTATGGGTTTGACTGTATCAGATGCCGTTCGTATGATGTTAATGCGGGTAGCAAGAGAAAAAGTGTTACCTTTTGAACCGTTAGTACCAAATGAGACAACAATAGCTGCAATGAAAGAAGCTCGCAAAGGTTGCGGTAAATCATTTTCCACTGTAAAAGATTTAATGGCCGATCTTAATGCGGACGATTGACTACGCAAGCCAATTCAAGCGAGATTACAAGGGAGAAAAGAAAGGTCGGCATCGTGAAGTTCTTGATGACGTACTGATGCTGGTGATTGAATTATTGGCTTCTGATAGTTTGCTAGAGCCGAAATATTGCGATCATGCTCTTTCTGGTGATTGGAAGGATTTTCGAGATTGTCATATTAAGCCTTTTGGGGAACCCTGGCGGGTTCCCCTCTAGGTAGATAAAAAATTAGCGGTTCAGGCGTGAATCACTTCTCGTCATGTGCGCTACTATCTTCGCGGCAATTACCGGCGGAGCAGTGACCATATAAATAAAGGCTGTGGTTTGAAAGTTTAATCCCATAACGCTCAGCAATGTTCTTCTGGCGTCTTTCGATATATTTGTCACTGAATTCAATGACTTTACCACAGTCCAGGCAGATTAAATGGTCGTGGTGGTGTTGTTGAGTGAGTTCAAAAACCGATTTGCCGCCCTCAAAGTTGTGACGGGTGACAATTCCGGCATCATCAAACTGATTCAACACGCGGTAGACAGTAGCAAGTCCAATCTCTTCACCGTTATCAATCAGTTTTTTGTAGAGATCTTCCGCACTGACATGGTGGTATTCAGGCTCCTGTAACACTTCCAGTATTTTCAATCGAGGAAGTGTAACTTTAAGTCCAGCATCTTTTAATGCTTTGTTGTTGTCGGTCATGCGGATTCAGTCCTGTTACTCAGTAAAGTGAACTTAGCGATACTTCAAAAAGTACCAGTTAGTTATCAGATTATGATTATAGGCATGGCTAGTGAAAATGAAAACCACGTTAACCTGAACTTTCATTACACATTTTGCCAGAATAATCATTTATAAAAGGCAGGAATAACCTTACTATTTATCATGTTTAGGATATTTTTTGCCATTCTTCGTAATAAAAAGCGGATTTAAGCAGTGTTTTGATAAAAACAACAGCCTTTGAACGCGATCCCACAGGGCGAATGAAGCGAGTCACTTCTCACCTACCGTGGGTTCACTATTGATAAGAAATAGCCTGCACCAATTGCGCTTAATGGGATAGGCCGCTATCCTGCAAGAATTTCTGACAAACTCAGCTCTTCGTAGATCTGCTTGGTCCAGGCATTAACACGCTCTTCTGTTAATTCTGGTTGGCGGTCTTCATCAATAGCAAGCCCGATAAAATGGTTATCATCAGCCAGACCTTTTGATTCTTCGAAGTGATAGCCCTCAGTTGGCCAATGACCAACAATAATGGCGCCGCGGGGTTCAATGATGTCACGGATAGTTCCCATAGCATCACAGAAATATTCCGCGTAATCTTCCTGATCGCCACAACCGAAAAGAGCGACCAACTTCCCTTCAAAATCGATCTCTTCCAGAGTAGGGAAGAAATCATCCCAGTCGCACTGCGCTTCGCCGTAGTACCAGGTAGGGATGCCGAGTAGCAGAATATCGAACTGTTCGATATCTTCTTTGCTGCTTTTGGCAATATCATGGACTTCTGCAATGTCGGAACTCAGAATTTTTTGGATCTTTTTGGCAATATTTTCTGTGTTGCCGGTATCGCTGCCGAAAAATATACCTATAATTGCCATAGGATAATATAACCTCTTGTTTTATTTGTGTATTTCTGTATGAGATATACGTATAAAATGTTAAAAATCAGTGAAAAAGGTACTGATTGTATTAATAAAAAAACAAAATCCTATTTTGACTAAACGGTCAGGACAATTCTGTCAAGTTTGTGTGATTTCGTGCTTTCAATGCTATCAAGTCGCGATGTTGCTTTCTGCTAACTGGGCCAGCAAAATTTGCTCAATGAGTTCACTGCGGCTGATGTTGCGTTGCTGTGCAAGAAAGTTAAGCGCATCTACTGCATCAGCATTTATTTTCAGTTCCACACGACGCAGACCGCGCACCTTATCACGGCGAAGTTGGTTACGTTTGTTGACTCTGAGTTGTTCATCCCTGGAAAGTGGGTTGGTTTTTGGGCGCCCCGGTCTGCGTTCATTTGCGAACAAATCCAGAGTGGTGCGATCCATTTGTTCTTTTGCCATAAATTCAATTAATAAAGGGCGTATACCATAAAATATAGCACGCCATGATACCCCAGCTTCTAGTGTATCGCTACTGCCTGACAAAGATAAAAGCGGCGTCATTGCTTATCCGTAAAGGATTGTGATTGAGTTTCCGTTTTAGCGGTGCTGGTATTTTCTACGGTACTCTACTGGTGTTAACCCATTAAGTTTCTTGAATAACTCTCTGAAATAACGAGTATCTTCATAGCCAACTTCATGGCTGATCTCTTCTATGGTTTTATTCGATTTTTCTAACCGGCATTTCGCCAGAGATAATCGAATCTGTTGGATATATTGAATAGGCGTCTGGCCGGTTGCAGTCTTAAAACGCCGCTTCATCTGTCTTTCACACAGATGAATTTTATCGGCCAAATTACCAACTGATAATCGGTCCGATGGGGCAGAATGCATCCAGTCTTGTAGTTTGTGGATTAATGTATCTGAATGTTGGCGATAGGGGACAAAACTTGCGAGAGTGTGCGAAGGGAGACCTTCCATATCGCCAAATATAAGCTGACTACAGGTTTCCCGGGTATTTTGACCATATATCTGCTCAACAATGTGCATCATGACATCGTTGTATTCATAGGTGCCAGAAGTACAAAAGATATTGTTATCTCTGGTGACTTTTATTTCCGAGTGTAACTGTACTTGTGGAAACATATCCTTAAATAAGTTGGTAAACAGCCAGTGGGTGGTGGCTTTACGGTTATTGAGTAAATTAGCTTTAGCCAGGATAAATGAACCAGAGCAAATAGAGACGATAGGGATATTTTTTTGTTCCATCATTTGCAACCAATCTAAGGTTTCTTGCGTGCAAGAATCGAGATCGTTGTAGGGGAGTCCGATTGCCCCCACCAAGACAATATCTGTTTGTTTAATTTCTCCTATGAGTTTATTGGGCTTTAGCCGAACACCGCCTAGCCCGATAACATCTTGATTATCTTGGGTAATGATATTGATTTCTGGTTCCGGCGCTCCGGCTAAGTGAGCGGCGGTGGTTAAAATTTCTATCGGGCCGGTAATCGAAGTTAGAGATCCTCCTGAAAATGCCAAAGCGCTTAACGAAACTGGATTCCTATCCATAAGAGTTCTCCAACTTAAAAGTTAAGATGTAAAAAGATGTTTGATTTATCTAACATATTAATAACTGAGAGTTACAGTTTAAATAATTTATTTACATTTTGTTAATTTATTGAACAAATAAATAAAAATAGACTCATTTTGAGTCAAAATTTATGCTTTCCTCTTCTTAAGAAATTAAGCTGAATGTCAATTCAGCTTTCACCAATTTGTTGATGCCATAAATGGGCGTATAGGCCGTCTTGTTGAAGTAGTTGATCATGTGAGTCAAATTCGACAATTTGCCCTTGATCTAACACGCAAATTTTGTCGGCATGACGAATCGTGTTGAGCCGGTGAGCAATGCTAATGACGGTTCTGTTACGGCATATTTCATCCATATTCGCCATGATTGCGGCTTCAGACTCATAATCTAATGCTGAGGTGGCTTCATCGAGGATAAGAATAGTCGGGTTGACCAAGAGTGCTCTTGCTAATGCGATGCGTTGTCTTTGACCGCCAGAGAGATTTGCTCCTTTCTCCCCGACCGGATGAGCAAAACCGTGAGGAAGCGATTGGATAAATTCAATGGCGCCAGATAACTCAGCGGCGCGATAGACTTCTGCATCAGTGGCGTTGGGTTTACATAGTCGGATGTTATCGATGATGCTGCCGGAAAAGAGGATACTTTCCTGGAGTACAACACTCATATTGCGGCGTAAAGAGACAGGATCGGCAATAGCCAGATCCATCCCATCAATTAGCACTTGTCCATGTTGAGGTACATATAGCCTTTGTAGTAAACGGGCGAGCGTACTTTTACCTGAACCCGATGGTCCGGTTATACCAATAAATTGACCCGATTTTATTGACAACGATAAATTTGCCAGAACCTCCGGTGTGTCGTCATGATAGCGGAAACGAATGTTTCTGAAGTCAATCTGACCTTCCAGCTCAGGTACAGAAGCTAATCCTTGTTTACTGTTCTCCATTGGTTCATCAAGAATATCCCCCACACGTTTCAGAGCGATTAACGTATGCTGAAAATCTTGCCAAACCTGTGCCAGCCGGAGGATAGGTTGGGTGACATGTCCGGCCAGCATATTAAAAGCGATAAGTTGTCCCGGCGTCAGTTCACCACGTAAAACTTCTGTCACTCCCCACCATAAGAGGATTGAGGCGGTAAATTTTTGGACAAAATCGATGCCTTGCCCGGCAATTAAACCGCTTTTCTGTGCCGCAAAGCTTTTAGTTAATTGTTGGCTGAGAATGCGTTGCCACTGATGTAAAAAACGATTTTCAGTCGCGGTGGTTTTGATGGTTTCAATGCCTGTTACAGCTTCGGTCAGAAAGCTCGTTGCATTCGCATCGGTTTCATATTCTGCCTCCACTTTGCGGCGAATAATTGGCCCGGCAATAAGCCAGAATACGAAATAAACAAAGAGTGAGCCAATAACGATCCAGGTCAATATCTTGGCATAGTAAAACATGACGCCAATGAACATGATAACGAAAATCAGATCTAACAGCAGCATCAGGGTAGAACCCGTCAAAAACTGGCGGATTTGAGACATTTCTCTGACTCTGGCAATAATCTGCCCGGTTTGCCGTTGCTTAAAATATTGCAGTGGCAAGCTTGTCAGATGGCGATATAGTCGCCCGGAGAGTTCAGAGTTTATCTGGCTTGCCATATGCCCAAACACGGTGTTGCGCATAAAGCTATACAAGGGTTCGGCAAGGGCGATAGCGAGCATAGCCATACCTAATACATGCAGGCTGGATAAACTTCGTCCTACCAATACTTTATCGATGATGTTTTCAAACAGGATCGGGCTGACCAGCGCAAATAATTGCAGAACAATGGCATATAAAAAGAGATCTCTTATCTGACTTTTCTGGCGAAAAATAGAGGGGTAAAACCAGCCCAGGCCGAATTTGACATGTTTTTTAGTTAATTCCTGATCGGCGATCAACAGAATCTTATAGGCGTGTTCTTTATTATCAGTAAATAAAGAGAGTGACTGCGTTTGTTCAGTCGCAGGATCGAGAACAGTAACATGAGTGTGGCTGACTTCAATCAGTACCCACCATTGCTGTTCCAATTCAATCAGTGCCGGTAAGGGTAACGTTGGCCCTGTATTGGCAGTTAATTGCTCAATTTTACTGTGTAGCCCAATAGCGTCGGCGGCTTCGCGTAGTTGTAACTCATTAAAATGTAAAGAATCAAAACCTAGGCTGTGTTGGAGTTGATCGATAGTGGCTGACTTATGAAATTGTTTTCCCACATAGACAATGCAGTCCAGTGCCTGATTATGGGTGTTGTTACCGGAATCGGTAGCAGAAGAGGGTAATATGTTCACGATTATTTCTCCCTCAAGGCTTCAGATTGATACTCTCTGATCGGACTCAGGAGATAATCGATAACGCGACGCTGATCAGTTTTGATTTCAGCGACGATTGACATACCGGGGGTAATGTCAACATGCGTATTGTCTATGACGATATTATTGCTTTTGAGGCTTACTTGAGCCGGGAAGACTAATCCCAACTGTTCATCGGTGGTTGAGTCTCTGGATATACTCAGCAGTTCACCATCGATAGTGCCATAACGCGTATAGGGGAAAGCATCTACCTTAACGGTGACTTGTTGCCCCGGATGCACAAATCCGGCGTCTTTATTGAGAATTTGCACCTCTGCCAGTTGCACATTGTCGTCAGGGACGATCACCATTAAGTTTTGCGCTGGTTGCAAAACTGCGCCTAATGTATGCACACTGAGTTGTTGAACGGTTCCTGTTACGGGAGAGCGAATAACTTCAAGTTGTTCTCGCACTTGAGCTTTTGCCAGCTCTTGCTCTAAAACAACCAATTGAACTTCGGCCTGTTTTCTTTTATCAAACCATTCACGCTCTTTTTGAGTTTTCAGGCTATTTAAGCGCTCTTCCAGGCCGATATATTGCGATTGCAGCACATTAAGTTCTGCATTTTGTTGAGTAATCAGACGTTCTGTTTCCAGAAACTCTTTTTCCTGTTCAAGGTATTCAACTTTGCTGATCACCTGTTTTTGACTTAAAGTCTGGCGCGCTTTTAAACGCTGGCTAATATTTTGCCGGAGTTTAGTGAGCGCGTTGATATCGCTTTTCCGTGATTGTTGAGAAGAGAGATTGACGTTCATCTCTGCTTTCAGATTTGTTACGTTCGCTTCATACTCTCTTTTCTCACGGGAGTAATTTTCAACAACTTGTGCTTGTTGAGATACCGGCAATGTTTGAAATAGTGCTTGTTCTTCTGGCGCCTGTTCCTCAGTTAAAGCCTGATAACGAATTTTTTCATGGACTTGATATTCGATCTGCTTGAGTAACCGAGCGATATCTTGATTAACACCGAGTGTGTCCAATGTCAGCAGTGGGGCGTCTTTTGTTACTTGCTGTCCATTCTGAACATGGATAGCTGTCACCCGACTCTGTTCATAAGCTTGAATTATCTGAGAGCGACCTGAGACGATCAGACGGCCGGTTGCCGTAGCCTGAACATCCAACTTGCCCAGATAGGCCCAGAGCAAGGCTATGATGACACCGATGCTGAGTGTGATTGCGGTATAGCGAGCGAACGGTGAAGGCGGACGCTGTGATAACGCCAGGTGTGTCGGTAAAAATTCATAGTGTCGCGGGCAAGAGCGCCACCGTGTTTTAATTTTGTTCTGAATAACCTTAATCATGGTGAGGCACCTCCTGCTTCAATTCCTGTTGTAATTGCCAGAGCTTTCGATATTGCTTGCCGAGGCTAAGCAATTGAGCGTGAGAGCCTTGTTCGATAATTTCTCCCTGCTTAAGAACAATAATGCGATCACAATGACGTACAGTTGAAAGGCGGTGGGCGATGGTAATAACCGTTCTGCCTTGGGCAATTTCCGCCATATTGGATTGAATGAGTGATTGTGATTCATCGTCAAGGGCGCTGGTGGCTTCATCAAGAATGAGAATTTTGGGGTTAGCCAGGATAGTCCGGGCAATGGCAAGCCGCTGACGCTGACCGCCGGATAAAGATTGCCCGCCTTCTGCGATAGTTGTGTCATATCCCATTGGGAGCTTGAGAATAAATTCATGAGCGCCCGCTAGTTTGGCCGCTTTAATGACGGCTTCCAGATTGGCATCGGGTTTTGATTGGGCAATATTCTCATATACTGTTTTGTTAAATAAGAAATTTTCTTGCAGAACCACGCCGACTTGCTGCCTGAGTGTTGCAATATTTATATTTTGCAATGGAATCCCATCTAAGGTGATTGCGCCTGTTTCTGGGGTATAAAGGCGGAGTAATAAACGAGCCAACGTACTTTTCCCGCAACCAGAAGCACCCACAATACCGATGGTTTCTCCGGCTCTGATATGGAGAGTCAATCCCTTAATCGTCGGTGGAATATCAGGCTGATAGCGAAAGACAACATGGTTAAACGAGATCGCCCCTTGCAGTGTGATTTGTTGTTGACCGGATTGCTGTTCAGTTGGCAGGTTTAACATATCTCCTAATTTATCGACGGCTACTCGCGTTCTGATAAATTGTCCCCATAGTTCCACCAATCTGGCTAATGGTTGGGAAGTGTGATTTACCATCATGTTGAAGGCGATCAACTGACCAATGGTCATTTGCAGTGATAAAACCTCTGACGCGCCTAACCAGAGAATCGCTGCATTGGTGACTTTTTGTAGTAGCATCACAATATGGTTTGAACGGTTACTCAGTTGCTGTACCGCATAACTGGTATCCACCATCTTCTCAGTCTGGCGATCCCAACGACGAACGAATCTTGGCTCTACCGCCAGACTTTTTAGGGTTTCAGAACCGGAAACCGTTTCAGTCAGAAAAGAGGTATTTATTGCTGCATGGGTGAACTGTTGTTCAACCGCTTTTTCCATGCGCGGAGTCAGCCACCATGCCAAAATGGCATAAAAAGGGAAGGTAGCGAGAAAAACCCAGGTCAGTGTGCTGGATAACAGCGTCATCACATAGATAAAAATAAACATAAACAGCAGATCGACAGATAAGGTGAACATTGAACCGGTCAGAAATTCTCTGACGGTATTCAGTTCACGCACCCGTGTGACAATTGCTCCTACCTGACGGGATTTAAAAAAGAGTAAAGGCAGCCCGAACAGATGCTGGACCAATTTTAATCCCAATTTGATATCAATACGGTTGGCAGTGTGTGCGTATTGGTATTCGCGCAATCCACGTAACATCACCTCAATGATGCCGGCAATAATTAAGCCAAAGACTAATACATCAAGTGTCGATAACGCTTGATGGATTAAGACCTTATCCATAACTACCTGAATAACTAAAGGTGAAATTAACGCAAGAATCTGTAACACAAAGGAAAATAGCAGTATTTCACCCAAATTTTTCTTTTGTGCCAGGAATTCTGGAATAAACCAACTGATGTTAAATTGCGCTTGTTTCTGTTTGATTTTAATCCATTTTCCATTCCACTCTTTTATTAGCCTTTCTTCGGACCATATTTCGGGATTTTCTTTATCAACCCTCTGTATTAATGAATTTTCTTTATTCGATTTGGCTAAAACAAAAGGTAGCCCATTATTATCAAACAAGATTGCGGGTAAAAGTATGTTATGATGCTTTTTGCTTACGGAATTTTTATTTGAAAGAGATAAGTTAAATTTTTTCTCTATATCCTTTATATAGGAATGGTAACAACCAGAGCTTTTTAAGTTATCAATATCAGTAATATTTTCTTTTCCATTACATATCATCAATATTAATCTTAATGATGCTATGGTCAATTTCTCAATTTCATTCATGAAAAAACATCTTTAAAATTCACAAAAAATATTAATTAAAACAAAATATTATGTTGATTTGTGTGGTATTTAAGTATTGCATTATTATCTTATATTTATTGCCAGTACCAGTGTAGGTAAATGGGACTATATATGGGGGGTAAAAGGACTTTTTGTATATAAATATTGATTTTGAGTTTTGTCTCTATATTATTTATTGATTCATTTACGCTTTAATGTATTTATAGATATACAAACTCAGGATATCCCTGAATTGAATGCTTTTCTTGTTGTAAACATTGCATAGTCTCATTAAAAAATTGTTTATTTTTGGTAAATAAAAATATGTCTGAAAAATTCGTACAAACTATCTCTAGTGTTAATTATAACAAAGGTGTTTTTTCTCTTTATTTCGTTGGTCAAGAGCCAAATCGTATGGCGAATGGGATAATGGCGGAAAATGATAATGAACTTGAATTAAAGCAAGTTATCCATATGCCAGCATCGGGATTTATGTATATGGTTTCGATGGTTAAAAATATGTTGGAAGATCCACGGATGGCGGCTGAATTTGACAAGTTGATTGCAGCAGGATTTTTACCGGCTCCACAAGTAGCCGAAGAACAAATGGCATCAGAATCCATAGTGGGAGAGTCTGATAATGCTAAAAAACGCCCATCTAAAAATACAAAATAAGATTTCATGGTTGATTAGCGCATGGCGATTATACATCAACCAGTGAAATTGAATAACGCAGAAATTCAAGCGATGATTGGAGGAGTCATGTTGCTGAGTCAGCATTCTCCTCTGCATCGGAGATACCTGGTGTCCGAGTGGCAACAGCGTATCTTACCTGCATTTGAGCTGAATCAGTTTTGCTATTACGAAGATGAACATGGGCGCCCAATTGCCTTTTGTAATTGGGCTTTTTTATCTGAGCAGAATCGAGATGAGCTCCTTTCAGGAGAAAGAGAGCTTACCCACACAGACTGGCGTTCAGGTCCACATATCTTTTTTCCCGAAATGATTGCGCCTTTTGGTCATGGGCGTGAAGTTGCCAGGGATTTGCGCCGCCGTGTCTTTTTGCCGTGGAAAGGTCAAAAAGCGTGTACTGTCCGCGGGAAACTTGATGCCCAAAACAACCGTTGTATTCGTCAGGTGCAGTGGTTTTTTGTTTAATTTCTGTATGATTGAAAGGGATTTTTGATGGGGAAATCATCAAATAGAAGTACTGAGTACTTCTTTACTGGGAAATACTACGACGATAATGATGGTAATAGTATTACTGCTATTGGTGTTGGTGGTGAAGTTTATGCTTATGGCGGAAATGATGATGTTACTGTTGGTTCACTTAAAGTCGATGTATACCATACAGATGGTGACCTTGCGGTAAAGGGAGCTTCAGGTTACGCCGGCGTTAGTAAAACCGGAAATGGCGGTCTGTCATTTGCGGGTGCCGCCGGTGCGGCTTTTATTCATCACACAGGTAAAACGGGAAATTTAAATTATTCGGGTGCTGCCGGTTACAACAAACTGGTTCGTAAGGGTTTGTCTGGTGATACAAATTTTAAAGGGGCCGGTGGATACAATAAGTTATGGCATGAAACCAACCGGGGAAATTTAGATTTTGCCGGTGCAGGGGCATACAATGACATTGACCATACCTGGTTTAACCGTTATCAAGATTCACAGGGAAATGTGACTTTTAATGGCGCAGGCGCTGCAAATAGCATCAGCTCACGAGTAGAGAGCGGAAGCGTTACATTTAATGGGGCAGGTGCTGATAATCACATCGTACGTAAAGGTAAAGAAGGTAATATTATCTTACGTGGTGCGGGGGCATCGAATCGCATTGAGCGTGTACGTCAAAATAAAGATGGGTATGAACAGACCCGCGGTGATATTACTTTTGAAGGCGCGGGTGGTTATAACAAACTCTATTCTGATGTCGCACATGGCAATATTAATTTCTCCGGCGCGGGTGCTTACAATGAAATCACCAGAATAGGCGCGGATAGCGATTTTGATGGTAAAGCATTGGAATTTGCTAAAGCCGAAGAAATCGTATTGACGACGGCAACGATGGGAGGAAGCTGGATTCAGAAGTCTCAGCAAGTTACAGGTATTAAATCAGCCGTTGAACCGAATACCTATCTTTTTGCGTTTGCTGACAAAATGTACACTAAAATCAGCAAAGTCCAGCTTCAAAATAATCCCACCACGGGTAGACTCGGTTATCATGCCACTTCTTGGTATAAAGCAGGTAATCACCTTAAAAATCTTGCCGCGAAAGAAATTTCGTCAGGCAATGGATTTGTCGCGGTAAACGCTAATGGCGCTTACCGCCTCTCCAGTTTGGTTTTTGAGCGTCAGCAACCCATCGAGATCCATGCTATCGAGGAAAGCCTGCTGATAGATCAGTGGGTAACCTATGCGGGCGGCATGGTGATTAAAGCAGAGGATATCTCGTTAGGTGATGCTAAAATGGGGGGATATGCGATCTTCTCTGATGATCGCAAAGTCGATGTTTCCGCAGTCAAATCAAACCGGCAACCCAATACTTATGTGTATGCCAAGGTCATGGGGTCATATACCAAAATCGTTAAAGTTCAGTTGAAAAACGATCCTGATACAGGGCAACTGAAATACAGAGCAGAAGCATGGTACAAAGCAGGCGATCATACGGGTAATTTGGCTAATAAAGAGCTTTCCTATGCTAACGGATATACCTCTATTGGTCCCGGTTACACGTTAAGCCAGCTTCAATATAACGTTAATACAGTGCGCCGTACCTCCCATCGATTAGTACATAGCGAAGAATATAGTCAGCAAGACCTTGCAAAGTCACCCACAAGCAGTGGTTACGTTAATTTTAACGGTGTGGGTGGTGGAAACGTTATTAAATCTAATGTCACGCGGGGAAATGTTAATTTTAAGGGCGCAGGGGCGGCGAACGTCATTTTGCACGGCTCAAAATTCGGTGATACGAATTTTGATGGAGCTGGTGCAGCTAACGTCATTGTAAAAAGTGGCGAAAAGGGCGATCTGACATTTCATGGTGCGGGTTTAGCCAATGTTCTGGTTCACCAAGGCCAGAGCGGGAAAATGGATGTTTACGCTGGTGGCGCGGTAAATGTTCTTGTACGTGTCGGGGACGGACAATATCTGGCTCATCTTCTGGCTTATGGCAATATCTCAATCCACAAAGGCAACGGTAACAGCCGGGTGCTGATGTTGGGGGGATACAACACTCATAGCCAAATCGGTAATGGCAATGGCAACTGGTCCGGTGCGGGTGGTTTTAACGTGATCACTCAGGCAGGAGCCGGGGATATCTCCTCCGTACTTTTGGGTGGTGCTAACGTGCTCACTAAGCTTGGTGCGGGAGATCTGGTTTCCGGTATGTTCGGTGGCGCCAATATTATCACCCATCTCAGTGATGAGAGTGAAACTGCCGATACCACCGCTATTGCGTTGGGCGGCGCCAACATCTTGACCAAGAAAGGGAAAGGCAATGCGTTGGCGGTAATGGGCGGTGGCGCGAATGTTCTCACGCATATCGGTGATGGCAATACCACAGGCGTTATGCTCGGTGGCGCTAATGTCTTAACCAAAATCGGCAAGGGTGACACGACCGGCATCATGTTCGGCATCGGCAACGTGTTGACCCATGTCGGCGACGGTTTGACGCTGGGCGTGATGGCTGCGGCAGGCAATATCTTCACTAAAGTCGGGGAGGGGACATCGATTGCCGCCATGATTGGTGTGGGCAGCCTGTTTACCCATGTCGGCAAAGGGGATGCATGGGCGTTAATGGGCGGAGCGGTGAACGTCTTTACCAAAGTAGGTAACGGTAATGCGCTGGCATTGATGATAGCCGCAGGCAATGTGTTTACTCATATTGGGGATGGCACAACTGTTGCGCTGATGCTGGCGAAGGGCAATATCGCCACGAAAGTGGGTCATGGCATGACTTTGGCGGCGATGATCGGCAAAGCCAATATCTTTACCCATGTCGGGGATGGCAATACCTTCGCGGCCATGATTGGAGGCGCCAATGTGCTGACCAAAGTCGGCAATGACCTGACCGCCGCCTTAATGATCGGGAAAGCCAATATCTATTCGCATGTGGGTGATAGCGCCAGTATCGGTTTGTTTGCCGGTGAACTGAACGTGATGACCAAAGTCGGTAAGGGCACAACACTGGCGGCCATGTTTGGTAAAGCCAATATGATGACCCATGTCGGGAAGGGTTTAACCGGTGTGTTAGCACTGGGTGAGGCTAATATCGTTACCAAAGTGGGTGATGATTTTATGGGGGTGGTTGCGGCGGCGAAAGCGAATGTCATAACGCATGTTGGCGACGCGACAACCGCCGGTATCCTGTTTGGCAAAGGCAATATTCTGACCAAAGTAGGCGACGGAACCACGGTCGGTCTGCTTATTTCCGATGTGGGTAACGTGATGACCCATGTTGGAAAGGGGACGACGGTGGGTTTTGCCAAAGGTAAAGCCAATCTGATGACCAAAATTGGCGATGGAGTCGGAGTGAATGCGGCTTGGGGGGAGGCCAATATTCTGACGCAAGTGGGAAATGGCGAGCGTTACAACTTCGCGAAAGGGAAAGCCAACATCATTACCAAAGTGGGGAATGGACAGGAAGTCACGGTGGTGCAGGGCGATGCCAATCTCATCACCCATGTGGGTAACGGTGATGATTACACCGGCGCCTGGGGCCAAGCCAACGTTATCACGAAAGTCGGTGATGGGCAGAATGTGGTGCTGGCTAAAGGCAGGGCTAACATTGTCACTCAGGTAGGTAAGGGAGACAGCTTTAATGCCTTATGGAGTGAAGGCAATATCGTCACCAAAGTGGGTGACGGTATGCAGATTACGGCGGCAAAAGGGAAAGCTAACGTCACGACGACAGTAGGCAATGGCTTAAATGTAACCGCAGCTCATGGTGACGTTAACATTAACACTCATGTAGGCAATGGTGTTTCGGTTAACGTGGCGTGGGGGAAATATAACGTCAATACCAAAGTTGGCAATGGTCTCAATGTTGCGGTCATGAAAGGCCAGGGTAATGCCGATATTCAGGTTGGTCACGGCTTGTATGTTAATGCTTCTTACGCACGCAACAACGTGGCGATTAAGATTGGTGATGGTGATTTTTACAGCTTGGCTGTTGCATCGAGTAATACAGAGAGCAACAAGCTTGCTTCTTTCTTCAACAATATCAAACAAACTGTACTCGGAGTGGGAGGCAGTCAGGCGATCAACTATCTGGTACATGGGGATGAGGCTAACACGTCAGGCACTCACAGGGGCAGAGGTGCAATTAACTTAACCGAAGTTTCTGCCATTGATGGTTTTAAGATGGAGGAAATTGATCAAGTTGGTTCGGACTTAAGCAGTCGTCTGAGTCGTTCTGTAACAGCGGTAGAAGTGCCTGATATTAACTCAATAGAAAGTTCTTTAGCCGGTTCGCTAAATCGAAAAACGCGATCGGTATCGGATCGGAACGAAAACCTGATCGTCAATGGTGACTTTGAACAAGGTAATCAAGGTTGGCAGTCAACTAATGGTGTTGAGGCATATAATCCGGCGAATGCTTACGGCCTTAATAATGCGGGTCATGGAAAGCGAGTCAGTGAACTTGATGTGGATGTTAACACCACGCTTTCGCAGGAGTTGCAAAATCTGTCTGCGGGTGAAGTTGTTTCACTGAGTTTTGACTTTGCTAAACGTTCCGGTCTTGCCTCAGGTGAAGGTATGGACGTGCTATGGAATGGTAAAAGTATCTTCTCAACCTCTGGCAACGAAGTTGAATGGCAAAACAAGGCTTTGCAATTAACTGCGCAAGAAGGCGCTAATCGAATCGAATTTAAAGGTACAGGTTGGGATGATGGATTAGGTTACATCTTAGATAACGTTGTTGTGAAATCTGAAATGTCATTGATTTTGAATGGTGACTTTGAACGAGGCGATCAAAGCTGGCAGTCAACCAATGGCGTTGAAGCCTATCATGAGGCAAGTGCTTACGGCCTTGATAACGCAGGTCATGGCTCACGGGTCAGTGAACTTGATGTGGATATCAGTACCACTATTTACCAGGATCTGAGAAACAGGTCGGAAGGTGAAGTCATTTCATTAAGCTTTGATTTTGCAAAGCGTGCAAATAGCACTACGTATAATGAAGGCATGGAAGTTCTTTGGAATGGTGAAAGCAAATTTACCATTACTAATGGTGATACTGCATGGCAAAGTAAAACACTGGAATTAATCGCCAAAGCAGGTACTAACCGCATCGAATTTAAAGGTATCGGCGATAATAATGGTATTGGCTATATCTTGGATAACGTTGTTGCAAAGTCTGTAGGTACATTGCCAGCCAATAGTGTTATTGAACATGCCAGGCAAGACCAGGCGGCCAAAAATGCGTTAAGTGATAAAGAAAAAGCCGAAAAAGATCGTCAGCTCTTGGAACGAGAAAAAGAGAAACAACTGTCAGCGATTGAAAAATCGAAATCTCAATTGGAATCAACGGATCAGGAAGCGCTTAGTCGGAATGGGCAAGAGCAGGGTGAGGCGATAAAAGAGGAAGCTCAGGCAGTGACTAAAGAGCTGACTTTAATAGCTGACAACTTTAAACAGCTTAAAGATGAAACCGATGATAGTCGTGAGTTAGATAGCCATTATCTCGACTATGCGGGTGGAATCTCTGAGGAGATCCAGAAACGGTTGGATAACGTTAAGCCGACATTAGAAAAACGGCTGACAGATATACATCGGAATACGATTGATACACAGCAAAAAGTAAAAGATGCCGTGGCGCTATCAGAAGCGGGCGCGGAAAAAGGTAAACAAAATCGTGACAAGGCGATTCTTGATGGTGTAGATGCGCAATTCAAAGCGGATCAGAGAAAAGAAGAAGCTCTTTCACAACAGCAGCAGGCAGAAAAGGCGAAGGATAGCGCCAATATTGCGTATCAGAATGCTGAACGTCGTGGTAAGCGTGATACCGCAGCGGCGGAAAATAAAGCGGCTCAGGCTCAAGCGGATGCTAAAGGAGCGAAGCTAAACGATTCCAGACCGGCTCGCATTGGTACAAGCGGCAGCGGCTGGTCAGGAGAAAAAGCCTATGAATCAACCGGAGCGGGAGAAATCGGCAGCCATATTGATCCTGAATCGATGCTAGAAGCGAGAAACAGATATTATCAAGGGCTGACCGAAGAAGAATTGCAAGCGTTAGAGAATGCTAAACAAGCTGTTAACCGGTTGCAGATCAACGCGGGAATTCGTGCAAAAAATACCGGTGCTTCGCTTATTCCTCGGTCTGTTGAAACACAATCTGACAGCATTGTGGTACTTCCTTTACATGAGACGCGTGAACTCATTAGAAAAGCGTCGACAATTTCTGGTATTAATCTGGAAGGATTGGGCGGCAGCAAAAAGAGGGCGATAGATTCTTCCGTATTAAGTCGTGCACAAAAAATCGCCCACATCTACCGTTGGCTTGATAATGGTAACGATAATGCATCGGACGAATATATTCCTATTCCCGGATTTAAGCGTGTTAATGCCGAGATTTCTGGTAATACCAGGCAGAATATAGTGGCTTTTATTGAACGGCATCTCAGGAATCCCAAAGTCAAACACAAAGTACCTGAGAATGAAATCGCATCTTTAGCGAAACTGTTTGTTGACGCGACTTTGGATTATGACTGGGATAAACGAGTTGAGTTTATTGCAAAACTGGACAGTTATGGTCATAGCTTTGAAGCTGCCCGCGATGACAAAAGTATTGTTTCATTCTGGTCCGGGAAGAGTTTTAGAAGACATCGAGATGTTCTTGAGGCCGCCCAACCGGATGGTAAGAAAATCGTTTACGATGTTGATGTGCAGGGAAACGCTTTTGCGATTCAGCTCAATCAGCACCTCATGAAATGGAAAATTACGTATCTCTCCGATAATGAAAATAATAGGCATAACGCGCTAAGAGCGGCAATTGATGCTGCTACGTATAGCAACACCGGTTTCTGGAGCTCCATCTATGCCGCAGGATCACGTGGTGATGTTTATTTGATCTCTGAGGGGGGCTTACGTCTTGGCAACTATTTCTGGAATGTTGAATTACCTGTATTGCGTAAACTGCAACGTGAAGGATTAGTAGGTGAAATTCTATTGTTGGATAAACCGGCAAGTGAATATAAAGGGTTGCCTACAGAATTGATTGGCCGCAGATTAACCGAGGCGGGTATTACTGTGAAGGCGCGGTTTGATGCTTTGACTATTGAAGAGCAGGAAAAAAGGCTGGCGGTTAACCCCGGTGGTTATAAAGCCGATACTGTTATTGATCTCGATATTAAGCTCAGTGCCGTCGACACTATGCTGAATCAAGCATTGCCGTTTTATGGATTACGTACAGAACGTAACTTATTAGTGCAAAAGAGTGATGAAGGATTTGAGGTGCGCTCATGGCCCGGTAATGGCAATGAATTTAAGAGAATTATTGTAAAAAACACGACCAGTAATAATCTGCTTAAAGCAGTTGAACGTTTTATTCTTGCTAATTACGACAATTATGCGCAGTTACCTGATGAGTTATATTTCATGGAAGATCGGATTATATCTCATCATCAAGGGCATACCCGAATTCTTGCTGATAAAGTGAATGGCATCTGGAAGCCCGTGCCAGAATTGATGTCGGTGAGTGAGTTCCATCAAGCCGCATCCATTGCAGGTAAAATGCGTGGTGACAGTTACCAAAAAGTGATTGATGCACTAGAGAGTTATCACCATGTCTGGCAAGGAAGAAAAGACGATGAATTGGATGTGATAGGAAAATTATCCGATTTGCGCCAACAGGTTGAAGGCTATCTCTTAGGTCATCCTGACTCAGGTCGTGCCCCGGCAATGAAGGCATTATTGTCTCAAATTGACACACGCTTTGAAGAGTCGATGGCGCTTACTGAATCCACTGTGAGAATCCCAGAGCAAGGCGATTTCAGTAGTCTGTACGATAAGCTTGGCAGTGCCAATCTTAAGGATTCAAAACACCTTTATGTTGATGAAAATGGTGATTTTGTCACTCGCGGTAAGGCAAATATTCATATTAACCAGAAAGCGGAAAGTGCTGATAAAGCGATTGAGCAAGTCAAAGCGGCGGTTATTAAAGAGTATGGTCAAGATGTCTCAGATGCTGTCTTTTCAAATCTGAAAGCCAGCGATTTATCACAAGATGGTAAAGGCATTGACGTGTCTGGTTTAAGAAAGATCTATCAGGCGATTGAGAATGTATCGACCCCTTCTGGATCTCAGAGCAAAGATCATAATGTGGAAAAGAAAAGTTTATTCCAGGAAGTGGGTTATACCATTTTTGACCTTAAAGCAGATGGAAAACAATTGGCTGATTATTCATTCCATTTTAGTCAGAATGAGGATTTGTTGGGGGAGTTTAAGAAGCTTATTCCAGAAATTAGTAATGTGCTCGTGACTAATGGTAATGACGTTCAGTCCAAAGAGTTTCTGGAAGGAATATGCTTTGCGCTGTCTTCCCGCTATATGATGGAAGAACGTGTGAATGGCGTGGGAGGGGGAAAAGCTTATATAGAGTGGTTGCAGGAGGTAGCTAAAGCCTACAATGACAATTCCGTGAATAAGAAAACGGATATCAACTCTATTGAATCCTCTTTGCTTAACCGATATCGCCGTCAGAAAGTCGGCCCGGCTATTGAAAAATTGTTATCAATACAACATTTTCAACAGCTTGATGCTGGCAGTTTGATCGAGAAAGCGAAGGGGAATGTTGATTATAGTGCAAGGCTAAAAGCAAATGGGTTAACAGGGGCGAGGATCGGTGATCCGCTGAATTATGAGGTTGATGGCTATGAGTCTGTTATGGAGCAACTGCGCAATGTGAAGCAATCGACTTATATGATGTTTATGTCTGAAGATCACGCCATGTCGGTTGTTGTACATAAGAGTGAAGCTCAAACAATCTGGTCATTCTTTGATCCTAATTTTGGTGCTAAATCGTTTGATAACTATGATGATTTTCACCGTTTTATGGATTCTTTCCATAAGGGCTTGATCACGGGTTACCGATCTCCTATAGGTTATAAATATGCTTCTGCCAGCCCTGAGGACAGTGCAAAATCGAGCTTCTATATTAACTATAATACATTTGAAGATAGCGCTATTACGGGTTATGACAATACTTGGAAACAGGCGCGTGAGGGTGAACAAAGTCATGTATTGCACGCACTGAAAGAGCAGGAAATAATGTTTTCGCTGGATTCAGGTGTTGAAGGGTGGATCGCGGATTACCGTGAAGGTGTCGTCACTTTGGAAGTCATGGATAAGAAAGGCCAAAAGGTTTTTGTTGAAGTTGAAAGCAACAACTTTAAACAAGCAGCCAGTTTCGTACAGTTGAATATTGGTAAGATATTTGCTGACCCAACCGCCAGTAAATTGACACTGAAAGGCTCGAAGAATGGTGATGCTACGGTATCTGTGCTGGAAAAATTATCATCGGACGCTGTTCTAAAAAACACAGATGTCGAATCTTGGGAGCGCATTTCAGTCACACCACAAACCGATGGTCGAGAAACCCGATTTGATGGTCAAATCATTATCCAGATGGAGGATGATCCTGTAGCGGCTAAAGCAGCGGCAAATCTGGCGGGTAAACATCCAGATTCTAGTGTAGTGGTTCAGCTCGATTCTGAGGGTAAATACCGTGTTGTCTATGGGGATTCATCTCAATTTAAACCATCGGACAAGTTGCGTTGGCAGATTGTCGGGCATGGTCGTAGCGAATCAGAGCAGAATAATACTCGTCTGAGTGGTTACAGTGCCGATGAGCTGGCAATAAAACTCAAACAATTTACTCAGAGCTTTAGTCAGGTCGGTAAACCAGACCACATTAGCATCGTGGGTTGTTCGCTGATTAGTGATGACAAACGAGATGGTTTTGCTCATCACTTTATCACCGCCTTAAAAGAGCAAGATATTCACACGACTGTTTCGGCTCGTCGTAGTGAGGTTGCTATTGATGTCACTGGCCGTAAATTTACCCAGAATGAAAATAATCAATGGATCAATAACCTGACTGATAACAAAGTTATCTTGAGTTGGAATGAAAAAGGCGAACTTGAAACGCATTCAGAACGAGTTCGTCACAATATTGCTGAAAGCGATATCAATCTTTCTCGTGTCGGTATAGCGGATGCAGATATGCCAGCCAAAGGTGCGATTGTGGATAATGCAGATATTTTCACAGCGCCAGAGAAGCGCAAAAATAAAATTGAAACCGACTCAAGCCATATATCGAATAACCAGATAAGTTACTCAGGTAATATTCAGGTGGATGTGGGGAATGGTGAATTTACTGCGCTTAATTGGGGGACGTCGAACGTTGGCATCAAAGCAGGTACTGGAGGTTTTAAATCACTGGCCTTTGGTGATAACAATGTGATGGTGCACATCGGCAATGGCGACAGTAAACATAGTGTCGATATTGCCGGTTATCAGGCGCTTGAAGGGGCGCAAATGTTTATTGGCAATCGTAACGTCAGTTTCAACCAAGGCCGTAGTAATGACCTGATTGTGATGATGGATAAATCCCTGCCAACACCGCCGTTGGTTAATCCATTTGATGGCGCCGCTCGTATTTCCGGGGTATTGCAAAGCATTGCTCATTCTGGTGAAGAGCAGGAGTGGCTAGCGGCGCAAGATCAGCAATGGACAATCGCTGGCGCGAAAAAATTTGTTCAGGATATGTCTGGTTTGGACCAAACCAGCAGCGTTGACTATAAGACTCTGGTTGATTTGGGTTCTCAACATGAACGTAGTAGCCGTGGTCTGAGAAGTGATACGGAAGCAGCGCTAAATAAGAAATTCAACCAGTGGCTAAGCAAGAATGGCAACAGCGTTGATATGAGCAATATGAGCCGTGCGGATAAATTTCGTCAGGCTAATGAAAAACTGGCATTCAACTTTGCAGTAGGGGGCCAAGGGGCGGATATTCAGGTAACTACGGGTAACTGGAACTTTATGTTCGGTGACAATATCCAGTCGCTCCTCGACACTAACCTGGGGTCGTTGTTTAGTTTAATGACTCAGCAATACTCGACAACTGGTATAGCGAAAACAACGTTTACCTATAATCCGCAGGATTTGCCACGTCAGCTTAAGAACAAATTGCTTGGTCGGTTAGCCAGTGTGAATGCAGATACCACTTTAGCGGATATCTTTGGTGTGGATTACACTGCGGATGGTCGTATTGTCTCCCGTGGAGACGAGCCTGTGGATGGTGTGGCTATTCTAAAAGAGATGATTGAAGTTATAGGGGAATTCAGTGGTGAACAACTGAAAGTCTTCACTGATCCAGATAAATTGCTCGATGGCCTGAAATCTCACCTTAATATGGGGACGGATGGCATTAAATCCTTTGCTGAGAGTCATGGCCTGAAACAGAAAGATGCTGATAAAAATGAGGAAAGGCAGAGCAGCACGCCAGCGACTGTAGAGACGGAGAGCGCCAAACCAGAGCGTGCATTTGGTTTTCATTCGCTGAATTTGCCTAACTTGTTTGCGACGATGTTCAGCAAAGATAAACAAGAAGAGATGAAGTCATTAGTGACCAATCTGAAAGAAAATCTAACCGCAGATTTGCTCAATATGGAGCAGAAAACGTTTGATTTCCTGCGTAACAGCGGCCATCTGCAAGGGGATAGCGATATCCATGTATCGTTGGGGAACTACAACTTCAACTGGGGCGGCGATGGTAAAGATCTTGGCGCTTATCTGGGCGATAACAACAACTTCTGGGGTGGTCGCGGAGATGATGTTTATTACTCAATCGGTACTTCCAACATCTTTGCGGGCGGTGCAGGTAATGATCTGGGCGTCCTGATGGGACGTGAAAACTGGATGTTTGGCGGTAATGGTGATGATACCGCGGTGGTCGCCGGACGTATTAACCATGTGTTCATGGGGGACGGTAATGACCAGACGTTTGTCTTTGGTGAAGGTGGCTTAATTAATACCGATAAGGGCCAGGATTACGTCGTCACCTCAGGCAACTACAACCGGGTGGATACCGGGGAAGATCAAGATTATGCCGTGACTATTGGTAATAACAACCGGGTTGAGCTAGGTGAAGGGAATGACTTTGCCAGGGTATTTGGTAATGACAACCAGATTGACGGCAACGCCGGTAACGACGTGATTAAACTGTTGGGCTACCATGTGATGATTAATGGTGGAGAAGGTGATGACCACCTGATAGCGGCCACTATTTCTAAGTTCAGCCAGTTTGATGGCGGTGATGGTCAGGATCTGCTGGTATTAGGGGGTTATCAGAACCGCTTCCAGGGTGGGACGGGTGTAGACAGCTTTGTAGTCAGCGGTAAGGTGATTGACAGCCAGATTGATGATATCAATGTGGAAGATATGATTGTCTTTGATGGTATTGACTGGCAAAACCTGTGGTTCCAACGTAGCGGATATGATCTGGTGTTATCAGTAAACCGCCATACCGAAGATAAAACCGCTCAGGGGGCATTTGAATCAATAGGTTCAGTCACTTTTAGCAATTACTTTGATGGTAATCGTGCCAAACTGGTGGCTCAAATGGGGGATAAGAGTGCATCGGGAGAGCGTGAGTTTACGGCGCTATCGGATAATGCGGTTGATACTTTGATCCAATCAATGAGCAGTTTTGCCCCGACAGCAGGCGATAATGGTTTTATTGAAAATTTGGACAATAAGGCGATAATTGCCATTACAACGGCGTGGTCAGATACGACTATTGGTAAGGCGCAGTTTGCATAATTAATTCTCTAGAATAAAAGTAAAATGAGTAATAAAAATGGCTCACACAATTGGTGAGCTATTTTTACGGCTGAATAGCGAATGTTCATTATATTATTGGTTGTTTGTTGATTAATGGTTATATTTATTGGTAAATTTTATTTATCATTATTATTTCCTGACTAAAAAAGTAGGATATTATTATCTCATTTACTTATATTGTTTTAATCGTTATAATCTGTGTGGTTATTTATGGAAATGGAATAAAATAATTGATCGTAATTGATAAAAATTTATGTCTTAGTTTAGTCATTACTTTATTATCTTCTCTGTATTTTCAATATTATCGTGGAAAAAACATCTGCGTTAACGATTTTTTTGAATTTTTTATTTATCTCATTCAATGGATTTGTTTTAAGGTGTTTGTAAATGCATCAAATTGAAACTTTTCTGAACTGGGTGTTTTTCTTGTTATATCCGTTTTATTAATAAATTACTTTTGGGAAAAAGTATGTCTGATAAATTCGTGTAAACAATATCCGATGTTAATTTTAATAGCGGTTTTTTACTTTATTTAATTTTTTGCTATTAAAAAGTCAGAAGATGAGAACTTGAATATTCAAAATAACTGCCCTATCCGTTAGGTGCAGTGGTTTTCTGCTTAACCTCAATAATAAATGAAAGGGCTATTTATGGGAAAATCATCAAATAGAAGTACCGAGTACTTCTTTACTGGAAAATATTACGACGATAATGACGGCAACAGTATTACTGCTATTGGTGTCGGTGGTGAAGTTTATGCTTATGGCGGAGATGATGATGTTACGGTTGGTTCATTAAAAGTAGATGTATATCATACAAATGGTAAACTTTCAGTAAAGGGAGCTTCAGGTTATACCAGTATTAGCAAAACGGGAAATGGTGGTCTGTCATTTGCCGGTGCATCAGGTGCGGCTTTTATTGATCACACGGGTGAAACGGGAGATTTATATTATTCGGGTGCTGCTGGTTATAACAAACTGACTCGTAAAGGTTTATCTGGAGATATAAGTTTTAAAGGCGCTGGCGGATACAATAAATTATGGCATGAAACTGATCAGGGAGATGTCTATTTTGCCGGTGCAGGAGCGGCTAATAAAATTGATCGTACTTGGTATAATCATTATGAAGGCACTCAAGGAGATGTGACATTTAATGGTGCAGGCGCTGCAAATAGTATCGATTCGCGGATAGAAAGCGGTGACATCATTTTGAATGGTGTTGGTGCTGATAATCATGTTGTACGTAGAGGTAGAGAAGGGGATATTACCTTGCACGGAGCGGGGGCCGTGAATCGTATTGAACGTATACGCCACAGTGAAGATGGGTATGGACAGACGCAGGGCGATATTACTTTTGAAGGCGCGGGTGGTTATAACAAACTCTATTCTGATGTCGCACACGGTAATATTCATTTTACGGGCGCAGGGGCTTATAATGAAATTACCCGAGCAGGTACGGAAAATGAAATAGAATTTGCTCAGGCTAAAGATATTGTTATGACATCAGCAACAATGGAGGGAAGCTGGATTCAACAACCTCAGCAAGTTAAAGCAATTAAATCCGCAGTAGAGCCTGATACTTATCTCTTTGCTTTTGCCAATAATGTTAATACTAAAGTTGTCGCTGTACGGCTGCAAAATGATCCTGATACTGGTAAGCTCCGTTATTATGCCACTTCTTGGTATAAGGAAGGTAATCATCTTAAGGATATTGCCAAAGAAAATATCAATGTAAATAATGGATTTATCCCGGTTAAATGGGAAGGTGCTATTACGCTTGGCAATATTAATCTTATATATCGACAAGAAACCACGATACAAGGTGTTGAGGAGGTATTATTAACCGATAAATGGGTAAATTATACTGGCGGCGCCAACATTAAGGCGGAAGATGTCACACTGGGCAGGGCCAAAATAGGAGGATATGCGATCTCTTCTAATGGACTGAAAATAGATGTCTCGCCGGTAAAATCAAACGAACAACCGAATACTTATGTATATGCAACATTTCTGGCTCCTTATACCAAAGTGGTTGAGGTTAAGTTGGCGAATGATTATGAAACAGGGAAGCTGAAATATATTGCAAGATCTTGGTATAAAACAGGTGACCATACCGGTCGTTTAGCTGATGAAAATCTTT
Source organism: Photorhabdus hindustanensis (assembly GCF_002968995.1). Classification (NCBI taxonomy): domain Bacteria; kingdom Pseudomonadati; phylum Pseudomonadota; class Gammaproteobacteria; order Enterobacterales; family Morganellaceae; genus Photorhabdus; species Photorhabdus hindustanensis. The sequence goes on along the minus strand of NZ_PUWT01000079.1, from coordinate 1,414 downwards.
CCTATCCTGGTGGTTATCGATCAATAGGGGCTGGTTATACGTTAAGTCAGCTTCACTATGATTTAAATGTAATAGATGATATTGCTGATCGTTTGACTGATTTTGAAGGTTATTCTGAGCAAGATCTTATTAAATCATCAAGAAATGGCGGTAATAGCTCCGGTAATATTTATTTCAACGGTGCGGGTGGTGGAAACATTATTACGTCCAATATCACGCACGGTAATATTAATTTTACCGGAGCGGGGGCAGCTAACATTATTTTGCACAGTTCAACATTCGGTAATACCTATTTTGAAGGGGGCGGTGGTGCTAATGTCATTGTGAAAAACGGTGAAGAGGGCAATCTATCGTTCCGTGGTGCGGGGTTAGCTAATGTTCTGGTTCACCAAAGCCAGCATGGAGAAATGGATATTTATGCCGGCGGCGCAGCAAATGTTGTTGTGCGTGTCGGGGATGGGCGATATCTGGCTCATCTTCTGGCTTATGGCAATATCTCGATCCACAAAGGCAACGGTAGCAGCCGGGTGCTGATGTTGGGCGGGTACAACACCCATACCCAAATCGGTAATGGCAATGGCAACTGGTTCGGTGCGGGTGGTTTTAACGTCATCACTCAGGCGGGAACCGGGGATATCTCCTCTGTACTTTTGGGCGGTGCTAACGTACTGACTAAACTCGGTGCGGGAGATCTGGTTGCCGGTATGTTCGGTGGCGCCAATATTATCACCCATCTCAGTGATGAGAGCGAAACGGCCGACACCAACGCCATTGCGTTGGGCGGCGCCAACATCTTAACCAAGAAGGGAAAAGGCAATGCGCTGGCGGTAATGGGCGGTGGCGCAAATGTTCTCACGCATATCGGTGACGGCAATACCACGGGTGTTATGCTCGGTGGCGCTAATATCTTAACCAAAGTCGGAAAGGGTGACACGACCGGCATCATGTTCGGCATCGGCAACGTGTTGACTCATGTTGGCGACGGTTTGACACTGGGCGTGATGGCCGCGGCAGGCAATATCTTAACCAAAGTCGGGAATGGTACATCGATTGCCACCATGATTGGCGCGGGCAACCTGTTTACCCATGTCGGCAAAGGGGATGCATGGGCGTTAATGGGCGGCGCAGTGAACGTCTTTACCAAAGTGGGTGACGGTAATGCGCTGGCATTAATGGTAGCCGCAGGCAATGTGTTTACTCATATTGGGGATGGCACAACTGTTGCGCTGATGCTGGCGAAGGGCAATATCGCCACGAAAGTGGGTCATGGCATGACTCTGGCGGCGATGATCGGCAAAGCCAATATCTTTACCCATGTCGGGGATGGCAATACCTTCGCGGCCATGATTGGAGGCGCCAATGTGCTGACCAAAGTCGGTAACGATCTGACCGCCGCCTTCATGATCGGGAAAGC